>NZ_LOVS01000145.1:0-14548 GCF_001523835.1 Burkholderia sp. ABCPW 14
AATTCCCGCTTGCGCGTGCGCTTCGTCGACAAGTTCAGTCCAAGGTCAGTTTGTTTCATGGGCTACATGCTCGCTGCCTCGACGATTCATGGCAAGCACTCGCGAAGGCTAGTTGTGCAGAATTTCCCTAGTGCTTTCGAGGGTGCGGGTGAGCACCTGAACCGCAGCCCGGATCGCTTCGACGCGCGTCCTGTACCGGCCGGGGGATTCGCCGTCGATGCGCTTGCATGGCGACGATCCGCCCGCGCTGTTGAAGGCGTACGAGAAACCGAACTCCCAATCGCCCTCTGCGATCTGAGCGAGCCGAATCTCGACGGACGCGCGCCCGGTGCGCTTCGAGATGGGCGCGGACAGGATTTCCGATGGCTCATACACGCCATGCTCGTTTGCCTTGGCGATCGGATACTTCGGCCGACGCGTCGGCACGGCATCGAGCAGGTCTTCGAAGCCCGTCAACGCGCGATGTACGCCTGCGATCGTGCCCGGCGACAACTTGCCGAAGCCCGGATCGTGCAACACGCTTTGCAGCGCTTGCAAAAGTTGCTTTGCATGTTGCTCGCCAATCTTCCGTTGAGGCTCAAAGCCGGACAGCAAGTGACGCGGGAATCGATTCGGCACGCGACGCTGCTGCTCGCGCAGATGATTCGCACGTCGGAGCGATTCAAGCGCTCGCGGTTTACTGGTCTGAAGCACAACGAGCGCCGCGATCAACGCGCGGGACATTCCGTCGAACGGGCGAAGGTGGATATCGTTGAGCGTTTCGCGCTTCGCTTGCTCGATGAGTGGGTCAACGATCAGTGCGTGCGTTGCGAAGGTCGCGGCGTCGTGCGGACAGGCGGGCGGTACATCTGCCCCGACTGCGCGGGATCGGGGCGTCGACCGATCGACGAGGCAGCGCGTGCGCAGGCGCTCGGCATTCCGCTTGATGAGTATCGCTGTCACTGGTCGCGACGTTTTCATGACATGCTTGCGCTTCTCGATAACGTGAATGGGTCGGTGTTCGATACGATGCGTCGGCAATTGCGAGAATGAAGCGACTTCCATTTCAAGAGTGAATGCCGTAAACTTCAGTCATCCTTTACCGCGTCACTGGATGATCGCTGGCACCGCGCGTTAGTCGTGCAAACCTCTCGGGACATAAGAACAAACAGTGGAGCCCGTTAGGTCGTGTGGAAGCGTTCGTCCTTAGATTTCCGATTTCGATGGTCCGGGTACAATTCCTATCCGAGATTCTGATCGTTTGCTTGAAATGGGTGAGCGAATGGCTGGCGGAGCGCGGGACGAGCTGATTTCACGTAAGGAAGCAGCGTTACTGGATGCGCTGCTTCGCGAAAGTGAGCGCGCGGTCGTTGTACTTGGAGCCGCGAAGGTCGACGCTGACCTTGAAGATCTGATCAAACGTGTGTTGATCCCGTCGGAGAGCACGCGCGATCGGCTTTTCGATCAGGGGAATGCTTTGTCTTCCTTTGGTGCGAAAATCTCGCTTGCACAACGACTTGGAATCATAGATGCCGAATTTGCGTCCGTACTGCAAACGATTCGTAGAATCCGGAATGACTTTGCGCATAATGCTACTGAGTCTGATCTATCGCTGGCTGATCATCGTGAAAGAGTAGGATGTATAGCCGCATGGGCAGGGCGTGGCTCTGATTTTCATATGATGATGCGGGCATTGGCGACGCAGTCGCATGTGCCGGAGTTACGTAAACGGTTTATCGCTGGTCTCGTTACTGTAATATTGGTTTTTTATCACGGCCGCCTATCACTTAAGAAGATTGATGTCGGAGGACCATTGCAGCCAAATGAGTGGATAAGGTTAGCGGACAGTTAAATTTAGAATTCACCTGAAGCCCTAAGTGCGAAAGCCCTCGGGGCTTTTTGCATTGGGGCGCTGAAATGCGAAGCGAGTTGGCGAATGGCGGGCCGGGCGAGGTCTGGTCGGCGTGGAATGAGGATCGAAGCACGGGGCGCGTTACCGCGCGTGGCTTCGTATTCGATGATCCAATGGACCGCATCGTGTAGGCGATGGAGCGTGCGGGTGATCACGCGGTCGCGGTGCTTGCCGTCGGGGTCGCCGCTGCCTAGAAAATGGGCAGGGGACCCTATTGCGCGGGTGCATGCGGGGGTGCGCACCCGCGCTTTTTCTCTACTGGTGAATGACCTAGGGGGGTCATATTCATGCCAACCCAACAACAAATCGCGGAGCATCTCGACTTCGATCGGTCGGCCGTTTCGCGTCTGGTCGACCGACTCAACATCGACTATCGAACGGCGTCGATGGATGAGATCCGCATGGCTTACCTTCGGCACTTGCGAGAGATGGCCGCCGGTCGCGCGAGCGAGACCGGTATTGACCTTGTGGCCGAACGCGCGATGACCGAACGTGTCGATCACGAAATCAAGTTGCTGACGCTGGCCGAAAAGAAAGGGCAGTTGGTCAACGCAGCGCAGCTTGAGCACGCATATGGCCAGATGGTCGGTGCCTTTCAGACGGAACTGCTCGCGCTATCCGACAAGCTGGTGCAGGAATTGCGCGCGCTGTATGACGTTGAAATTGACCTCGAATGGTTGAACGAGCATATGTATGGGTGTCTTGAACAGCTTTCTGGATACGACCCAGACGGTTCGGGCGGTGATTCGGCGAATCGTGCAGCTATTGCGTCCGCCGCAGAAGATCGGGACGACGGACTGGGCGCGCAAGCATCGGCGGATGAGTGCGAAGGCGACGGCGAGCCCCGGCCGCTATAACCCGAACATCACGCCGTGGGTGTTCGGCATGCACGCGGCTCTCGACGATCCGCGCGTGCAGAAGGTCGTGTGCATGAAGTCGGCGCAGGTCGCGTGGACGGATGGGGTGCTGTTGAACTACATCGGCCGGCGGATCGATGTCGATCCGTGCCCGATGATCATCATGTTCGCGAAAGAGAAGTCGGCGAAGAAGTTCAACATGGAGAAGTTCGAACCGATGGTCGAGGTGACGCCGCGCCTGTCGGCGAAGCTTGCCGGCGTGCCGCAGCCGAACGATGCGCGAGCGCCCGCTCGCGCCGTCGAGCGCACGAATGATCTCGGTTTGCGCCTCGCGAAGCTCCAGGATCGAGCGGTACTTCACGCGGCGATCCGCATACTGCACTTCGAGCTCGCCCTTCGCGATCGCGGACTGGATGCGATCCAGATCCTGCCTTGTGTAAGCCATCGGCTTTCTCCTAGCGACGCGTCAGGTAGGCCGAGCGGCCGACGCGACGCCCCTGAATGCGCGAAACCCCGCTCGGCGGCGGGGTTTCGATGGGTTGTGCGGTTTGCTGCGGTGGCGGCGGATCCGTGCCCGCATCGCGATCCTTCGGCGAATCCGGCAGCACCTCGACCGGCAGCGCCGACGGCAACGCGTCGAGCACCGGCACCGCCTCGAACAGCGACACCTGCGACAGGCGCTGCTGCTCGACCTGCCAGTGCAGCTCCGTCATCAGATGCGTCTTGACGCTGCGCGCCGCATGCAGCGCATACGCCTCGCAGTCGAGCGCCTCGTTTCGCGCGCCGGCCTTCTTCTGCCAGACGCGCTTGGTGCCGATGCAGGCGGGCACCTTCACCTCGGCCGTCAACTGCGACAGATAATCGGATCGAACGTCGCGATACCAGTGCATGCGTCCGGGGCCGTCGCCGTCCAGCTTGAGCCGGTTGTCGAGGATCAGATCCTTGGCCTTGCTGACGCCGACCATGTACGGCCGCAACCCGTACTTCGCCGCCTTGCTGTTGTTCCGCGTCGAGTCGACCGACGCGCGCGGCGTGCTGAAGATCTCCGCATTGGCATCCGTACCGCCCTTGATCGCCAAGACGTTCAAGCCCCGCCGCTGTGCCGCGCGCACATACTTGTAAACCGCGTCCGACGTCGAGCCGTCCGACGAATCGATCGACGTCGCCCGGACCCGCGGCAGCCCGCCTGTTTCATGCCGGTAGGCGTGCGTGATCAGCGTCGTGAGCGCGCCCCATACGCCGCCCGTCAACGGGTCTTCGCGTTGGTCCATCACGTTGCCGAAGATCTCGTCCCATACGACCAGCCAGCTTTCCTCGCCACGCCCCCACGCGCGCAGCACGATCGCCAGGCGATCATGCTGCACGTCGACGCCGAGCGTCAGCAGCAGACCGCCCGCCGGCACCACGAACGCCGGATACGGCAAGGGGGTTCGATGAGCCGTGCGCATCCGATGCTCGCGCGGCGGGGATTCGTGGTGCCGACGCGGCTGAAGGCGGCGGTGTACGAATCCGCGAGCACGGGCGGCGCTCGCGCACGGTCGTGGAAGGCGTCGAGCGCGGGGCCGAACGCGGCGGCGGCGCAAAACCTGCCGCTTATGCGGCATCGGGCGCGCGACGCTATTCGAAACGACCCGTGGGCGAAAGCCGCGATCACGCGGCTCGTGTCGAACACGATCGGCTCTGGCATACAGGCGCATCCGCGGCATCCCGACGAGGCGATGCGAAACGCGCAAAAGCTGCTTTGGGACGACAGCGCAACGGAGATCGACGCGGACGGGCTGTTCGACATGGCGGGTTTGCAGACGCTGGCCGCTCGAGCGTTCTTCAGCGACGGCGAGGTGCTCGTGCGGCGGCGACTTCGCAGTTGGCATGACGGATTGGCCGTGCCGTTGCAGGTGCAATTGCTCGAAGCCGATCATCTGCCGGTGAGCAAGAACGAACGCCTGCCGCGCGGCGAGATCGTCAACGGCGTCGAGTTCGACGACGACGGACGGCGCATTGCCTATCACCTGTTGACCCGGCATCCCGGCGAGTACGGTCGGCAGGCGGGGGACAGCACGCGGACGGTGCGCGTGCCGGCCGACGAGATCGCGCACGTGTTCCTCGCGCTGCGGCCGGGGCAGGTCCGCGGCGTGCCGGAACTGTCGACGGTGCTGCTGCGGTTGCATTCGCTCGACAACTTCGACGACGCGGTGTTGTTCCGGCAGGAGGTCAGCAACCTGATCAAGAACAAGGGGCGTCGAGGTGGCAAGCATGGTTAAGGTGCCGAAGAAGACGCTCGCCGGCGTCGTCGGTGCGATCGCGGCCGGCGTGCTGGCCGTGGTCGTGCCGAAGTTCGAGGGCGTCAAGGCGGTGGGCTACCTTGATCCGGTCGGCATTCCGACGAAGTGCATGGGCGACACGCGCGACGTTGTCGTCGGCCAGGCGTGCAGCGAAGCCGAGTGCCGCGCGTCGCTCGAAACGCAACTGATTGCGCACGCCGAACCCGTGCTGCGTTGCACGCCGGGGCTGAAAGATCGTCCGTATCAGCTCGCTGCAGCCGTCAGCTTTGCATACAACGTCGGCGCGAACGCGTACTGCAACAGCACGACGGCGAAGCGCTTCAACACGGGCGACCTACGCGGCGGGTGCCGCGCGATCAACGAGGCCGACGACGGCCGCCCGCAATGGGTAACGGCGCGGGGCCGGGTGTTGCCCGGCTTGGTGAAGCGGCGCGCGGAAGAGCGCGCGATCTGCGAGCGGGGGCTGTGATGCCGAAAGCAGCTCCGTATCTGCTGGCCGCGCTGCTTGGCATGGCGGCGGGTGCTGGTGTCGAGTACCTGATCAGCGCACGCCGGCTTGCCGACGAGCAGGCCGCGCGAGCGCTCGACGCGCAACGGCATGCCGAAGCGTTGGGCGCGATCTCGCGTGCCGCGCTCGACGCCGAGCAGCGCGCGATCGCCGCGCACGAGGCAGCCACGTCGGCGGTGGCCGCTGTTGACCAACGAACCACGAAGGAGAAGATCGACCATGAAGCAGAGAATCGCAGCCTGCGGGCTGCTCTTGCCGCTGGCACTGAGCGGCTGCGCGTCGCCGTCCGAAACTGCACGGCAGCCGATCGTGACGGTGTGTCCGGTGCTTCCAGCGCCGCCGGCGTGGGCGATGGTGCCGCCGCCTACGCTGACGTCGACGCAGCGGTTGCGGAACGCGTTTTTGCCGTCGCCGGAGACGATCAGCGCGAGATCGACAAACTGACGGCCCTGCAGGGCTACGTGTGTGCGGTTCGGCCCGAGACGCCGGGCTGCGAGCGGAAGTAACGAGAAACAGGGCGGCCGGCGCGCGTGCGCGAACACGCATGACGGCCGCCTTTCCACTGTCCATGCCAGTGAATCGGCCAAGGCCCTGCTTACCTACGTAGGCGGGCCGGATTCTACACCAAGTTTAAAAACGGCTTTCACAATGGCAAATCCCATCATTCCTTGGATCGGCGGCAAGCGTCGACTCGCGGAACACATCATCCCGCACTTTCCGAAGCACGAGTGTTACGTCGAGGTTTTCGCAGGCGGGGCTGCGCTTTACTTCATGCGACCGCCGGCCAAGGTCGAGGTGATCAACGATATCAACGGCGAGTTGGTGAACCTGTATCGCGTCGTTCAGCACCACCTTGAAGAGTTCGTACGTCAGTTCAAATGGGCGCTGACGAGCAGGCAGGTCTTCGAATGGCTCAAGCATACGGTCCCGGAAACGCTCACCGATATTCAGCGCGCGGCGCGGTTCTACTACCTTCAGAAAAGTTGCTTTGGCGGCAAATTGGAGGGGCAAACGTTCGGAACGGCGACGACTACGCCGCCCGGCCTGAATCTGCTGCGCATCGAGGAGGAGCTATCGGCAGCGCACATTCGCCTTGCGAATGCGTACATCGAGCGGCTCGATTGGGCGACCTGCATCGATCGTTACGATCGGCCGCACGCGCTGTTCTACGTCGACCCGCCGTACTTCGAGACTGAGGGGTACGGCGTTGCGTTCCCTTTCGCGGAGTACGAGAAGATGGCCGAGCGGCTGCGGTCGATCAAGGGGCGCGCGATCGTCAGCCTCAACGACCATCCGGAGATCCGGCGCGTGTTTGCCGGCTTCCACATCGAGAGCATGCCGATTCAGTACACGATAGGCGGCGGGAAGGGCGTCGAGCGCCGCGAACTGATTATTTTTAGCTGGGACGACGCGGCACAGCCGGTTGGATTGTTCTGAGGCGGTAGAGATCGACCTGCCGTCAGGAGGGCGGCAGGTCGGGTACTGCATGGGCCGATTTACTGCATGCGGAAGGACCAGACGTTACAAATCCTTCCACCGCGAAAGATACGACAAAATCGGTGGCTGCTGCATGTCAATCTTGGTTAAATGGGACGGTTCGGCGCGCCACACATCTGCCATTTTCCAGTTTTCGTCTGCGGATTTGATATCCTTGCAGCGATAACTCGGCGGATTGCCCGTCGCGACACGCGGCCCGATCGCCTGAATCCAATACGCATTCAATAAGAATTGAGAGGGCGGTTGTGTCATTAAATGAAACACTACGCAGTTTCGCGGCGGGGGCCGTCGACTGGAACAATCGGCCGGTCGCGCTGAATTTCGGCCGACTGCAAAGTACCTTGGGGCCGCTCTTGGCCCTTCAGCACGCGGGCATTCGCGAAGCGCTGATGACAGGCATCCACGGGCACCTGACCTGTGTGTCGACGCGTCACGATCTGTCGCCCCGGCTATTCCTTGGCGTGCCCGTCTCTCTGCGGCTTGTCACCGATCGCGGCCAGCTCCGCTTCATCAACGCGATAGTCAAAGACGTGCAGATCGGCCAGAGCGACGGCGAGCTGTGCGTATACCAGCTTACGGTGTGTGACGCGCTGTCGCTGATGGACAAGCGCACCAATTCGCGTGTGTTCCGCAAGACGAGCGTCGTCGACGTGCTGGCGGTCCTGTTGAACGAATGGCGGCGTCGTAGCCCGGCGCTCGCGGCGGCGTTCGAGTTCGACCTGTCCGGCCTCGACCGAAGCCGTTATCCGGCGCGCGAGCTGACCCGGCAGGTCAACGAGTCGGACGCGAAGTTCGTGCGCCGGCTGCTGCGCCGCGAGGGCATCAACGTGTTCGCGAAAGTCGGTCCCGCGAAGCCACCGCGCAACATTCACGACGAGACGCCCGTCCATACGCTTGTTTTTTGCGACAACCCGCTGCAATTGCCGGAGGCCCCGGCGGGCACGGTGCGCCTGCACCCGCGCGACGCCGCGACCGAGCAGCGCGATACGATCACGCTGTTTGCGCTGCATCAGCAACTGATTTCCGGGCAGGCGAGCCGGCCGTCGTGGGACTACAAGCAGGGGCGTGTCCACGATTCGGCGGCGACCGCGAGTATCGATCAGGGCGAAGCCGGCAACGACCTTGCGAACCTGCTGACGGACGTGGCGATCGACATTCCGCATGTCGGCGATTCGTGGGACGATCACGATCGGATTACGCGCGACCGGATGCTCGCGCATCAATTCGACGCCGAGCGCTACGACGGCGTAAGCAGTGTGCGGGATATGCCGGTCGGCCACTGGTTCACGCTGACCGGCGATGTCGATCTCGACATGCAGCCGGTCGAGAAACGGCAGTTCATGATCACGTCGGTGCATCACGAGGTCTGGAACAATCTGCCGAAGGGCTTGACGGGGCGCGTGCACGCGTTATTTACCGCGAGCCGCAATCTGACGCAGGCCGCACCCGCATTGCCAGCCACGCTCGAGGCGGAATCGGATACCCGCTACGAGAACGCGTTCACCTGCGTGCGGCGCGGCGTTCCGCTCACGCCCGCGTACGATCCGAAGATCGACCTGCCGCCAGTCCATCTGCTCACGGGCGTGATTGTGACGCGCAACGGCGAGGAAGTCGTGTGCGACGAACTTGGCCGGGTCTACGTGCAGATACAGGGGCTCGATGCGGGCGATCACGCGCATGCGCAGGGCGCAGGCACCAACGGCAATGCGGGCGACAGTGCCCCGATCCGTGTGGCGTCCAGTTTGGCCGGGGCGGGCTTCGGCGTATCGTTCCTGCCGCGCGCCGGCATGGAGGTCCTGCTGGGCTGTATCGCGGGCGATCCCGACCGTTTGGTGATTCTCTGTGTGCTCGGAAACGGCGTGAACACGCCCGCGACGTTCACTCATACCGGTTCGCTGCCGGGCAACCGTTTCGTGTCGGGAATCAAGACGCAGGAAATCAAGGGCCGGAAATATAACCAGCTCCGGCTCGACGATACGCCGCAGCAGATAAGCGCCCAACTCGCGAGCGAGCACGCGCATACGCAGTTGAATTTGGGTTACCTGACCCAGCCGCGCAACAACGGCGTCGGACAGGATCGTGGCGAAGGCGCGGAACTGCGCACGGACGCGGCCGCGGCGCTGCGGGCGGCGCAGGGCATTCTGCTAACGACCTATGCGCGCTCGCAGGCGAGCGGCGGCCAGCTCGATCGCGATGAATTGCTGCAATTGCTCGGCGAGTGTACCGAACTCTTCAAGTCGCTCGGCGACTACGCGGGACAGCACGGCGGGCAGGCGGCAGATACGGCAGGCCAGACCGCCGTCGCGCAGGCGTTCAAGGGCTGGACGCCGGGTAGCGGCGCATCGGAATCGAGTAGCGTCGCAGGCGGTTCGCAGGCGTTGATGGCGTTCGGTGCGCAGGCCGGTTCAGTGAACGTGACGCCGAAGACACATGTTACTTACGCGGGCGAGAACATTGATCAGGTCGCGCAGCAGCATCTTCAGTTGATGAGCGGTCAGCGCTTTAATGCGACGGCCGGACAGGGAATGCAGTTGTTCGCGCGCGGCACTGGCGTACAGGCCGTGGCCGGTGAGGGGCCGATGTTGCTGCAGGCGCAGGCCGACACCCTGACGGCGAATGCTCAGAAGGGCGTCAAGATCGCGACGAATGAGAACGAGGTGCTTGTCACCGCACCGACGATCCGGTTCGTTGCCGAAGACGGCAGTTATATCAAGATCGGCGGTGGCGTGACGCTCGGCACGAACGGTGACATCAAGTTGCTGTCGGCGTCGCACCAGTGGGGCGGGCCGTCGACGGAGCAGGCTTCGAAAACATCCTTCACGAACCAGCCGACCGACCAGCAGTTCCGTTTGCACTTCCCTGGGCATACGCCGGAAACGCCGGCGCTGGCGGCTAACCAGCAATATCGCATCGCGCTCAACGACGGTCGGATCATCGAAGGGAAGTCGGATGCCAGTGGGCTGACGGATCTGGTGAAGGACGACGTGATGCGCATCGCCAAGATCGATATCTTGAAGCCGTCGCTCTGAAACGACAGGGGAGAATTCTGTGGCCGAGACCAACAACGACTATCGTGTGCATGCGCAGGGCGCTGGCGTCACGATTTCGGATCGACCGGATGCTCGCAACGTGCAACTGCCGGGTGATCTGCCGGGCATCGTGATCTTTATTCACGGGGTGAACGATCCGGGTGCCGTGTATTCCGTTGTCGAGCAAGGGCTGTGTCAAGGGCTCAATGAGCGCTTGTCACGGACCGATTTGAAGGAGGGTAGCTACGGCGCCCTTTATCAACGAGCAAAGACTCAAAAAAATCCGAGCAAGCGGCAAGCGGAGATTTTGTCCGATCCTGATATGTATCTATATCAGCGTGCCGAACTTCCCAATATCACGAAAAGTTTTTTTATTCCGTTCTATTGGGGGTTGCGTGCCGACAATCGGGATATTGCCAAATTGAATAACCCCGGCATCATCAAGAGTCGGGTGGCAGACGATCGCGGCAACCTTATGACACGTGGCCAGTATCAGGATGTCAACGGAAATCGGCTCGATGCACACTTTGCAAAGGCCGGCGGATTCTTTGCCAACGCAACCAACAACATCCCGCAGATGTACGGTCGAGGTTTCGAGCCGGACTTGAAAACGCGCCTTGTGATGCGCAACGCAGTGGCTGGGAACAGCGTGTTCGCGGGCAAAGCGCCTGATCGGCGCTATTTCGTACTGGCAGCGACGCGACTGGCGAACCTCATCAAGACGATTCGCACAATCCAGCCGAAGGCGTTAGCCTCTGAGCATGGCATAGACCCTCGGCATGAAACCATTACAGTGTTGGGCCACAGTCAGGGGACGATCATTACCCTGCTGGCACAGGCGATTCTTAAGCAACAGGGGCAGCGTTGCGTTGATTGCATCATCATGGTGGACACACCCTACAGCCTCTACGCAACGGAAGACGACGGCAACCAGACCGGCCACGGAAAGCTGAAAACGCTGATCGATATCGTCAATGTGGTTACGAGCGAGCCGCATACCGTTCCCGATCTGGCAGACCTGCTGATCACTGCGGAGCAATCAAGTGGTCGAGCAGGCGCGAACTGGAGCAAGACCTGCGGAAAGCGACTGGACAAGAACGGTAAGAACTGGGTTACGTTCGACGAGCGAGACAATCGCGGCAAGGTGTATCTGTACTTTTGCCCTGAAGATACGGTGGTAGGGCTTAAGAAAGTGCGCGGGATCGGAACGTTTGGTGTGCCTGATGAAGTGCCTGCTGATGGATCTGCCGCCAAACATGGTAAGACCATGCAGGCCATGACGGCCCTTGCGCCCAAGCGTTTCCACCAGCGCGTGTGGACGCGGATGGAGCGCGATGATAACGGCAATGGCAAGTTCAAGAAGGTGCTGGTCGGCACATCACCTGCGCGGGTGCCCGTGCGCGACCGGTTCGAGCGACTTACACCTGGACCTGATACGGATGGAACCATGTTGGGCACGGTGCTTGAATCGAGCAAGAATGCTGCTCTGCAGGCGTCATTTACTCGTAACGATATCCGTTTTATTAACGGTGAGGAACTGAAGCCGCCGTGCGAACCCGACTTGTACGGTGGCGAAATCAAGAAAGGTGGTCCACGTCCCGGCCACGCCGACGTGGCCGGGATGATGACGCCAGACGATGTCACGAAGGATGTTTCGTTGGGCAATCAATACGCGTCATTCAAATGGATTACCGTCGAGACGACGCGTAATCCGCTGGCTAGCATCGAGTCTTACAAGACTGCTTTCAATCAGGGCAAGGCGATCGACGGTCAGTCGCAGAATTGGCGGGTGGTCCCGGACACATCTGCGACCTCAATGATCAAGAACGCATTGCTTCCGATCGTTCCGCCGCAGTATCTCATTCAACGAGAGCAAACCCCGAATGAAGCTCGTCTGGACATGCAGCAGAATCCGGACGCTCGAGAACCCAACAATTACCATTCGGGTGTGCTGCACAGCACGGAGAATCATCGGTGGGTGACCGCGATGGACGTCGCGATTGGTCAGGCCGTCACGCTCGATGATCCGGTTTGGCGCGAATTGCTGATCCTGATGGCGGACTGGAAAATGGTTCCGGCGTCACTCGCCAAGATTAAAAAAAATGCAAATTATGATCGTCTTGATTCCAAGATGCAGGATTTTATTCAAGCCTGTTCCGACTATTATATGTACGGGATTTTTCCTGATGCGCACGTGTCTTCGACTCCGCCGCCATTGGTAACCAGTGAATTGACATCAGCGGCCATCGCTGCACAAGAGAAGGCTCAGGCCGAGTACTACAAACAAGAGGCGCAGAAAGCCCAGATGATGTATGGGAATAAGACGCTCGGGGAAGTATTCCAGGGGATGCCGCGATGATCGCGAGACCGCGAATTTGGCCGTATGCTGCCGCGTTTTTTGTGGTGGCGATAATCTGGACTATCTTTGTGATGGCGCGACACTACAGTTATTGGCAAACGACAGGGCAGGAGATGCCGCAAATGGGAAGTAGCATTCGGAATGGCGTGCTAGTGATCTTGGCTTTGATCGCCTTGGCGTACGCCGCGAGCGTCGCGTGGTTGCATCGATCTCCGGTGGCGACTGCTGGCACATCCGACCGTCCGGTTTCGGGCAATCAAGATAGCAGTGCAGTCGTAGCGCACGGCTTCAACGGCTCTTCCACGATGTTGTCACAGGCCGGACAAAAGTACGTGCTTGAGGTTCGTGGAATGGGGATCGTGGTTGGTGAATATGCCGACGAGGAAATCTGGCGCGAGATCGAAAAAAAGGCTGACAACCACGCATCGTATGTATCGGCAAATCCGGAAGACTATCCGGATAGTGACGATATCCGGATGGCTGATCTTGGTGTGTCAACTACTTTGTCATTCAAGGAAGGCGGTCGTCATGCCGTCGAATACTGGCCGGTGCCAACCATTGTCTGGGGACCACCAAAAGACAAGCGGAATGATTTTCGTGCGGCAAAGAATATTGCTGATGGCAGGCAAAAAGCGAGTCTTGGTGTGACGCTTTTCCTGTGGGAGGCGGACGCTAATACTAGCGATGGCGCGGCAATGATCGAGAAGCTGTTCGCGTTCTTCGACTCGCATCCAGACGTACCGGCTGCCTTGGTGGTCAGTCAGGACGGGTCGATGCTGCGCTCGCTTCTTGTTGCGCCTGGTAGTGGCGGAACATCTCGCGCGGGACACATCATTCCCGAACTGCCGGATAGTATGGGCGCCATCCTCGTGTCCCGTTCGGATCGAGTGGACAAACTTATTCGTCCGTACGCCGTCGAGCAGACTGCGCAGATCGATCGGAACAGTACCGAATACGACATCATCAAGCTGTGGAATTTCTTTTGGGAGCAGAACGACGGCCGCGGCCCTGACAGCTTCACAGCGCATTACATCGAGCAGGAAAAGCAGGCTGGCGTTCTGTATCCGGGAGCGATTGGCGTGATGTCGTCTACGTGGTGGCAGGCGAAATTGCCGGCGTTCTGGAAAACCATCGACAACAAAGGGCCGGGTCAGTTCACGCCAACGCTGTATATTCCAGTGCGCTGGACGACGTGGCAGGTCAAGCAATTCGACGATGCACCTTTGCTCGGATATCTCCATCGTCCGGTTGATGTAAAGCTGACCGACGATCACGGACAACCGCTCAAGACTGTGGCTCAGGCGGCAGCGCTAAAAGCGGGGTGGGAGCAGGCCGTCGCAACGTTGCCAGGCGGGAAGGAGCCGAAACGCGTGTTTTACGATACGACTGGCGATCGCCTATGGGCTGTCCCATTGAATCAGGCGCTCGCGCAAGCAGGCGCGGCTGCCCCGAGCCTGAGCGACGTCAAGGATGGTTACGATATCGGTGCTCGCATTGGCAACACCGGTGTGAGTTCGCCACTTGTACAGATCGGTTTGGGACTGATTGCAGGCTATCAGGATGGCGGAGCGAGTGCGACCGTCAACCGGCGCCCTAATGGTACAGCGAGCATCATCATGGTTAGCCCGCCCGACGCGACGAGTAAAGCAGCGTGGGCTCAAGCGAACAACGGCGCGAATCCGTTCAAATGATGGCTATATCGTGAACTCCATGAAAGAGCGCGACCGTCAGATCCAATCCACAAATGCGAAACCTGACGACGTTCGGGAATGGATGCTGCCTTCGCCAGTGCGTTCTGTCTTGTTTATGGCGACCTTCCTCGGCTTTGGGATTTTGGAGTTTGCGCGGGGTTGATTCATGGCATGGCCGGTGCCAACGGTGCAGATTGGTGGTGGGTATGGACCTTTCGAAGCACGGCGTTGTTGCTTGTGCTTCGCTGCGTGCATGCCTTTATCACATCGCCTTGGGAAATGCGCGGTCCTGGATGCCGAGGCTATGTAGTCGAACCTGAACAATCCTGGACGGCTTATACGGAAAGGCTGTGATGCCGAAACGGTGTTGTTGGATTTGCAGGAAGCAGGCATATTGACGCGTGAATCCTGCAAATCCTGACGAGGTGTGGATG
>NZ_LOVS01000146.1:0-686 GCF_001523835.1 Burkholderia sp. ABCPW 14
CGATACAACGCGGCGATCGCGTCCGTATACGCGGCGACGTTACCCGGGTTGTAGATGCTGACCGAATCCAGAAGCTGTCGCGACTGCCCGCGATACGCGTCGAGGTTCGCGTCGTGCTCGCGGAACGCCTTCAGCAACTGCCGCCCGCCTTCCTGGCAATCGAAATCCGGATAGAAATAGCCGGCCTTGCCGAGGTACGGCGAGTTGTGGACGAGCGGATAGCCGCCGTACAGCAGCTCGTAGTACAGATAGTTCTGCGCGTTCTCCCACGTATGCGACACGACCGCGTCGCCGTGCGCCGCCATGAATTCGTAGACCGCGAAACGCCCTTCGAACGTCGTCAGCCCGTGGTTGACGATGTCGAGGCTGCGCGCGAAGTGGACGAACGTCGTGTGCTCCTTCATGTGCATCGTGTTGCACACGCGCACGAATTCGACGAAGCCCGGCTCGGCGCGATACGCCTCTTCGGCGACGAGCATCGGCACGATGCTCGTCTTCACCATGCAGATGTTCGGCTCGAACATCGCGATGCGCCAGCGCGGCTTGCCCGGCTTGTAGCCGAATTCGAGGCCCGGGCCGAGCGTCGCGCGCGCCTTGTCGAACAACAGCGGATGCCAGATGTGCGGCACGATCGTCACCGGGCTGCGCAGCCCCGATTCGAGGTAGTGTCCGCACGAGTGCTCGAA